>NZ_JBEZYG010000001.1:0-27533 GCF_040638385.1 Streptomyces sp. NPDC026589 | reverse complement strand
ACCCCGACACCCTGAACACCTACCGTAACTTCGCCTATTGGCGGAGTGTGGCCGAGAACGCGATCAGGAATGCATTCAAAGAGCCGCAGGCCGACCAGGTGCGGGTGCTGGACCCCAACAGATCCATGATTTATCCCGTCGCCATTGATCTCGGCCAGGATGACGATGAGGGTGAGGATGAGGATGAGGTCAGTCGCGTGGACCGGTTGAAGCAGCGGCTGGCTGCGCAGTTGCGGGAGCAGGGCCCGGACCATCCATCCACTCTGGCCGCCTATCGCAACCTCGCCGACGCGCGGAGTGAGGCAGGGGATGCGACCGGCGCTGCGGCCGAGTACACAAACCTGCTGGACGCCCTGGTCCGAGTGCTGGGCTCCGGCCACCCCGACACTCTGGCCGCCCGCTACGATCTCGCCCACTGGCGGGGTGAAGCGGGGGACGCAGCCGGCGCCGCCGCCGCGTTTGAGGAACTGCTGGCCTACCGGGAACGGATCCTGGGCCCCGACCACCCCGACACCCTGAGCGCCCGCGGCAACGTCGCCCACTGGCGGGGTGAGGCCGGGGACGCAGCCGGCGCCGCCGCCGCGTTTGAGGAACTGCTGGCCTACCGGGAACGGATCCTGGGCCCCGACCACCCCGACACCCTGCATACCTACCGCAACGTCGCCCACTGGCGGGGTAAAGCGGGGAACGGCCGTTGATGAATCGACCGATTGACACCAAAGGCTGTACCGCCGACATTTCCCAAGGCTGCCGGTGGCCGGCGGCGCCAGGGTCGTTACATTTAGGCGGCGAGGTAGTGGGTCCAGCTGTTGTTGGCGTATTTCGCCCATGCCTCCGCGGTGGAGGGGTGGAGGCCGAACAGGTCGGCGATAACGATGGGCGGCAGCGTGGTGACGGCCTCGATCATGGCGGTGTTCCTGGCGCTGAGCACGGGCAGGCCATGGCGATTCAGCAGGTTGCCCACCCTGCGGGGATTGCGGGGACGGTGGGGGAAGTTGCCGGGCAGTAGGTAGGGGGAGGCTTCGTCCAGGGCCCGGCTCACACGGGTGGTGGTACGGGGCTGGGCGATCTGGTCCTTGATGAAGTGGCCCAGTCGGGGCGGTAGGAGCACAGGGGGCACCGGACCGGGCTGGTCCGCTGCGGGTCACCGACATCGGTGCGCTCCACCACTCAGAGTAGCTGTAGCGATGAGCATCTGTCTGCCCGTCAGTCAGAAGGAACCCACCATCGAGCCGCGCCCCGTGCCCGCGGATGACGGGAGGATGGATGAGATGACCGCGTACGTGGGCGGCGTACCAACACGCTCAGACCGGCCGGGCGCTACGTGAAGGCTGGACGACGGGCGATACGTCCCGGACAACAGCCGGCAGGGCGGGGCCCGTGCTCGGAGTTCCCCGCGGCACGCCGGGCGCGTTCGGTATCCACCGCCCCGACGAGGAGACGGACGAGCCGCCGCAGGACGCCCACGCGTCTGCTGTCCCCGCCCCGCGCGACGGCCGCGGCCGGTGAGCGGGATCTGGCGGCAGGTCCTGGCCGCCTACACCACCGACCAACACAACGAACGTGACCGCGAACAGCTGCTCGCCCTGGGCGCCGCGGAGCTCGCCCACGCCCGGAGCACCGAGGGTCGGCCCGCGAATGCCGAAGACGTCCAGCACATCGCGCTCCAGGAATTCGGCCTTCTCCTCGGCATCACAGCTTGGCGTTCCCTCGTGCCAGCCTGGCTTGTTCAGCACCTACCAGGAAGACCCGGGGACTGGGAGGTATCCGCTTCCTGGGCGAGGAGCGCGGGTGGTGCGGGAGCCGCCGCGGTGGGGTTGGGGAGCCAGGCGGTGGTGAAGGGGTAGTCATTGTTCACCCAGAGCACGCCGGCCAGCTCGGGAGGCATGGTCCAGCTCGGTGGATTGGACGGGTCCACCTCGACGGGGTGGTGGATGAACGGGTCGCCGAAGTTGAACTGGACGCTCAACGTGGGGGCTCCGTTGAGCAGGTCGTCGAGCTGCTGGACCTGGAGGCCGGTGAACTTGTGGGCGCCGGCCGCCACTATCAGCGGGAGTCCGGCTTCCTTCGCGAGCGCCCGGTACTTGCTGATCTTCTTCTCGATTCCGGCGGTGACCGACCGGGCGGAGACGACACCGGCCATGCTGCTCGGGGGGATGAGGATCGTACTCATCCCGGGGGGTCGCATGCTCTGGCCCGTACGGGGGTCGGCCTGGAGCAGGAAGGTGTAGCCCTGGCTCGTGAAGACGCTCCGGTGCAGAGGGGAGAGCAGTGCTCGGCGCAAATCCTGGGCGATCCTCTTCGCGGTGCGGGCATCGGGGGCGGCAAGTGGGCGCGAGGAGTCCCCGGCCACCGTCAGGACGACGGGGACCGGTATCTGCTTGAGACGCTCGACCAGGGCGTGCCACGCCTTCATCTTCGCGAACGTTCCCTGCTGCGGGCTGTGGGTGAGGACCTCGACCAATGCGACCGGTGCGCCGTCTTCACCGACGACGGTCCAGTCCGGTGTCAGCTTCCCCCACCGGCGCTCGAACTCCACGCTGAAGCCTTGCCGCCGCAGCGCCGCGCCGACGGCGAGTTCGATGACGTCGGGCCAGAAGTTCTGGTCGCGCCACAGGTTCGCGGCGAAGGTCTCCGCGGCGGCCGCCGGCAGGAGACCGAGCTGCTTGTCCAGCCAGATCCGCCAGGGCTCGTACTCATCCAGCACCGCCAGGTCGTAGGAGAGCATCCGGTTCTCCGGCGGACGCTTGCCGTAGCGGTGGCGCTGTTTGGCGACGAACTGGGGGCCGAAGCGCCGAAGGGCCTGTTCCGTGGTCATGAGCCCGGATTCTCCGCTTTCCCGCTCCTGCGCGCACCCAGTTTGAGAGGCTGCTCGTGCAGCTGGGCAGTTGGACATCGGAGTGGGGGAGTAGCGGTATGGCAGCGGGGGGCCGGCGACCGTCGGTGGAGCGTGTGCGGCAGCGCCGGTCGGCGGCCGTGCGTAGACGCGTGCACGAGAAGGCGCTCGTTGAGGTGCGTGGCTGTCTGCGGGACTGGGACGACGACCGTGACGCGGCCGGCGAGGCCAAGGCCGTGATCGATACGCTCATCGTGCCCGAGTACCAGGGCCGGGCGCTCATCGAGTTGTTGCAGAACGCACATGACGCGCACCCGGCTGGTGCTGCCGACGGACGTGTCGAGATCCGGCTGGACGAGGACGAGGGTGAGTACGGCACCCTCTATGTGGCCAATCGGGGCAAGCCGTTCAGCAGCAAGAACTTTAAGGGCATGTGCAGCATCGCCCTGTCTCCCAAGCGTGCCGACGCGGGGATCGGCCACAAGGGCGTCGGGTTCAAGAGCGTGCTGAACCTGTGCGACGCCCCCGAGGTCTACAGCGTCGACAGGGAGGGGTCCCGGGCCCCCGACGGGCTCACCTTCCGCTTCGCCCGGCCCGATGACTACGACGCGCTCGCCCGCGAGGTGGCTCCCGAGCGCGCGGATTTCGTCGGCTACTTGAAGGCGAACCTGCACACGCTGAAGGTTCCGGTCTTCCTGGAGGAAGCACCGACGACTATCCACAGCTTCACACGCCGGGGCTTCGTCACCGTCGTCCGGCTGCCGCTGAAGTCCGCCGAAGCCTGCTCGGCGGCAGCCGCGCAGGTGCGGGAGCTCATGGACGACAGTGCCCCGCCGTTCGAGCTGTTCCTCGACCGCCTGGAACGCGTCCAGCTGGAGTGGCGGGCCGCGGGGGAAAATCGGCGCAGGACGTACGACCGTCAGGTTCAGGTGCTGTACCGGGCCCGTGGCCTGAAGGTGCAGCAGGTCACCTTGCGCCGGCGGATGCGACTGATCGTCGTCTGCGGGAAGGTCGACCCGGACCGCGCCCGGGAGGCGCTCACCGCGTCGATCGAGAGAAGCGGGATGCGACCCGACTGGATGGCCTGGGAGAAGAAGGCCGAGGTGCGCATCGCCGTCCCCGTCGCCGATCCCCTCGACGAGGGGCGGCTGTACACCTTCCTGCCGATGGGCGAGCAGATCACGGCCCCTCTGCGCGGCTTCGTCCACGCCCCGTTCTTCGCCGAGCTGAACCGGCGCTCGTTCAACGCGGTGGTGCCGTGGAACGACCTGCTGCTCGACACCGTGGCCGAGACGTGTGCCCGCGCGGTGCTCGCCACGACGTACGGACGCGCCCCCATTCCCTCCGGGGCGCTGGTCGACCTGATGTGCTGGCGGTCGCCCGTGGCACTGCCCCGGCTCACCTCCGCCTTCCAGAAGCTCGGGCACGGCATCGCCCAGGTGCCGTTCGTCCCGGTGGTCGCCGCGGCGTCCGGCACGCGCACATCCCTGCACCGGGCAGTGCTGTGGGGAGGCAAGGAGCACGCCACGGCCTTCACCCCGCACGCGGTCGCCGCCACGGGGATCACCGATCTCCTCGACCCGCAGCTGCACCCCGTTCGGCTACGGGAGCTGGGCTCATTAGCCGGGAGTATGGACACGCGCCTCGAACCGTCCACGGAGCGCCTCGGCTCCTGGGCCGAGCGGCTCGCCGAGGCGACCGCCCGCGCCCCCCTCGACCCCGGATGGTGGGCGGACTTCTACTACGACCTCTCACAGGAGTTCCCCGACGGCTCGGACATAGCCGGAAAGCGGATCATCCTCACGGCCGGGCCGGCGCTGGCACCAGCTGCCGCGGAAGGCGTCTTCTTCGACCGGGAGCCCCCACGGGGGGCTTCCCTTCCGGCCCTGCCCACCGGGCTGTCGGGCAGGTTGCACTTCGTGCACGAGGCCATCACCTGGACCGGCAAAGGCCGCAAGCGCAGAGCGCAGGGCCGCACCTGGCTCAAGGCCGTCGGCCTCGTCCACGACTACAGCGCCGACCAAGTGCTCGAGGTCGTGGCCGCGGCCCTACGCGCGGACGGAGAGGGCGAAGATGACAACAACGTGCGCATGGCTTGCCTCCGCTATGCCTGCGCGGTGTCCCACACCTTGGAGAAGGAGGGGCGTAGGCCTCCGCGGCTGCACGGTCTCCGGGTCCCGACGCGGGGCGGCTGGCAGGACGCGCGCTTTGCCATGTTCGGGCCGGGGTGGCCGGGAGAGCACTCCGCAGTCGATGACACCCTGACCCGGTTCCTGGAGCATGTCCGGGAACTTTCGTCTGTGCTGACCCATACGGAGCGGCGGCTCCTTCCGCGCCCCGAGGACCTGTGCGGGGACACGCTCTCCGTCGAGGTCATGCGGCGCTTCCTCGAACGGCACGAGGTCGCTCACGGCCTCCGCCCCCGCCACGAGGCCTTCCGTAACGAAGTGCAAGGCGGGGATCTCAACCGGCCCACCCGTTTCTGGGCCCCGAACAGACAAGATCTGCTACCGCAGTGGCGGACGGCCGCCGAGCGCTGGCCGAACCGGCGGCGCGTTGGTTACCTCAGAGTTGACTACCACTCACGTTCCCGTACTACGGCCGTGCTGCCCGGACAGGACGTCTACGCCAGCTTCAGCGAGGAGGACTGCAGGCTGTATGCGGAACTCATCGTGCACGGCCTCGCCTTCGCCTGGCCCGACTCAGCGCTGGAGATGCACTTCGTACGCCACACCGACTCCACCGGGACCTGGTGGCCCACCCCGCTGGCCGCCTTCCTCACCCACGCGCCGTGGATCCCGCAGACCTCCGTCTCAGGCGACCCATCGGAGAGAACGGTGTTCGCGACCGCGGGCCGGGCCTGGTGGTGGCAGGGCACGCAGTCTCCGCCCCCGTTTCTCAGCGTGGTGCCCGCGGCCGTGCGCAGCAGTCGGTCCACCAAGCTCGTGGCACGCCTCGGCCTGCTCGGCATCCGCTCCTGGGACGATGCCGGCACAGCGCCCGACCGGCTCGGCCACCTGCCCGACCTGGTGCAGGCCAGGCCTCACCTGCGCGAAGGCAGGCTCGCGCACGAAATCAGCCGGGAGTACGAGAAGGCATGGGCCCAGCTGCTGCCCGCCCAGCGCGGCACACGCACCACCGACGGCGGACCCGCCACGCCACCGCACCGGCTGCTGGTCCACCGGGCCGGCGCCCTCGAATCGCTGGACCCGGCGCAAACAAACGAGACGGTCTTCGTCCCCGACCCTGACGGGGCTCAGAACCGGGTCCTCCTGGACCGGGTCCCGGTACCCGTAATCCCGATCGGGGACAAGGCACTTGGTGCCCGGGTCCACGCCTTCCTGGACAAGAGAGCGGCGTTCGACGTTCAGCGGTGCGGCGACGCCACACGCGACATCCAGGCCGACGGACTGCCCGTCCGTGAGGCGATTCGCCTGCCGCTGGCCCAGTACGCGGGTCCCTGGCTGCTCACGCTGGTCGCCGCTCTGCTGGAGTTCGACGAGGAGCGCGCGTCCCGGACGGAACCCGTGACCGTGGCCGAGGCGACCAACCTGCTGCGCCACTGCGAGGTGGCCGTGGCCGGCGAGGCCGTCGTCTGGATCGCCGGCCACCGTCTCACCGAGAACGGTACGGACCGCGCTCTGCTCCACCCCGACCCCGACCGTCCCTGTGTCGTCGTCGTGCACAGCGGGCTACGCACCGGCTGGCGGGTCCTCCGTACCGCCGCACCCGCCCTCGGCGCTCTCATCCGCGCGCCCCACCTCGAGCACATCCTGTGGAAAGCACTGACCCGGCTGGAGGAACGGGACCTGAAGACGGACGACGTGTCCGAGGAGGATCTCGCCGACGTCCTGGACCTGCGGCAGCACCAGCTGCACGCCGTCCTCGCCGAGCGGGCCTCGCAGCGCTCCGGAAGTCCGCGGCTCGTGCCGCTGCTCGCCTGCCTCGACCTCGACCTCGCAGAGGAACTTCAGCAACGCATCGAGGACTTCCCCGACCGTGCTGCCCTCCATGCCTGGCTCACTTCCCGGATCGGCGCGCCGGACGCGGAACGGCTCATGCGGCTCCTGGACGACGACGATCCCGAACGGCAGCTGCGGGCCCTGTCCGTAACCCTGGCCGAGGCCAACCAAGCCTGGCAGGCACTGGGCCTGCCGCAGATCGACAACACCGACCGGCACGAACGGCAGTTCGCGGCCTGGCTCCAGCGGAACCGTCCCGCACTCGCCGAGCGGGTCAGGGACGCCCACGCCGACGACTACCGCTCCGGCAGGTCCCTGACCGCCTACGTGCGGCTGCGTGCCCTGCCCGCGCTCGCACCGGACCCAACCTGGCACACGACGCTCTGGGACCTCACCGACCAACTCCTCCAGGCTCACGCGGACACCTGGCTGAACCGATCGCTCCCCGCACAACCGTCGACGTCCCGCGCGCTGGCGCCGCTCACAGAAGTCCGCGAGTCATCCACCACCGCAGTCCACCAGCATCTGCCGCGCCTACGGCAGCTGATCGAGGACTGGCAGCGTCTGCACCCGACGAGCCGCACCGTGGCGCCTCCGCCCCCGCAGGAGGTACTGCGTGCGCTGGACGACCAAGGGCGGCTGGACTTCGAGGTCCTGTCCAAGAAGGCGTTGATCACCTGGCTCAGCGACCACAGCCACTGGCCGGCGGGTATGCCGCTGTCGGACCGGCCGTCCCAGCTCGGACTGTCCGCAACCACGTCGGCACCAGCCGGGAACGGCGGTGCGACCGCAGGCACCGGCCGATCCGGAACACCCCTGCCGGGCCCCCAAGTAGTCTTGAACGGCAGGCTCGTCCCGGCAGGCCCCGACGACCTGGCGGCACTGGCCCGTGAGGTGGCAGCGGACCTGACACCGGAACAACGCGCCACCCCGGCCACGGCCGTCACAGCACTCGCGCCCCGCATTCCCCGGCCGCGCACCTCGTCACAGCCCGCCACCGGATCACAGGGCGGCTCCTACCAGGCCGCGGGCAACGACCAGGACCGCACCCTGCCGGTGGGCCTCGCGGGGGAGGCAGCGGTCGCCACGTGGCTGCACGAGCAGTTCGGCGTTGCACCACAGAACTCGTGGAAGTCGAGCCTGCGCGTGCACGGACTCGCCGGTGCCCAGCCCGGGGACGACCGGCTCGGCTACGACTTCCTCATCCACGACGGCAACACGACCTACCTCTACGAGGTCAAGTCGTCCACGGGCAACAGCGGAGAGATCATCCTGGGCGAGTCGGAGGTACGACGCGCTTCCCGGCTGGCCCCTGGCGAGACGTACTTCATTGTGTACGTCTCTGACGTCCTGGACCGCGACCGCCGCAACATCACCGTCCTGCCCAACCCATTCAGCGCCCCCGACCTCGCCGGCTACGAACTGGTCAGCACCCAGATGAGGCTCCGATTCAACCTTGGCTGAATCAATCAAGGAGAATCCCGCCAGTCGAGGGCCCGGCCGTCACCAGGTCCCCCGGCAGCGCCGCGTCCGCGCGGTGTGCGGCCCTGGCGGCCACGGCGTGCAGGCGCTTCTCCGCGACCGCACGGACCCGCCCGAACGCCGTGCCGACTCGCCACTTGGCGGCAGTTTGTGCGACATCCCGTGAGTTCCTCTGAGCCTCGTTGAGTCCCAGCCCCCGTGGCCAGGTGGTTCTTCCTTCTTCGAGTGCTCTGTGGTCGCGTGACGTAACTGGTCGTCGACGCGGTAGGTGAGGCGGTAGAGCAGGACGCATGGACCATGGTCTCCTTCGGCCCGATCGTCCCGAACCGGTCGCGCCAGGCCACGGTGTCCATGCCCATCGCAGCGGCCATGAGCACTCCGGTCACCATCGGCACCTGCTCCGGGTCGGCCATCTCGAACGACGGCAGCCGACGGATCACGGCAGGGATGAGATCGTTCAGCGGATCGAGCTGCTCCCCACCCCCGGGGGGCTCAGCGATCAAGTACCCGGTCAGCACTCCCACCAGGAACACCGTGCCCCGGGAGACCTCCTCACGCCCGACGGAGTCCATCACGTCCTTCACCCGCTGCTGCGCCTGCTGGCGCTCCTCGGCGGGCGTCCGCTTCTCCAGGACCCGGTAGGTGTCCCACGCCGCCCGGACCGCCTCATCCACCACGACGCCGTCGCTGCTCATGAAGGCGACCGTAGGCGAGACGACTTCATCCGCGAAGACCGGCTGCCCCATGGCAGTGAACCTGGACCGTCGGCCAACAAAGTTGGACGGATGAGCCTCCAGCGCGTCAACGGCACCGCCCGCCATCTGTACGGCGCCGACGTCGTCCTCGTCGTCACCAACGACCTCTTCTTCACGCACTGTCCGCCGCCGGCCCAGTGGTTGCACCCGCGCCTCGTCGGTCCGCCCGCGTTGAGCGTTCCGGTTCCCGTGCCGGACGTGTCGGCAACGAGTCGACGGGCGTCGGAGCCGGCTGGCGGGCGGACGGGGCGAAGCTGCGCTACTCCGGGGTGAGCCACTCGCGTACAGCTCACCGCGCTATAGCGGAAGCCGGGATTCCGTCACTCGTTCGAGTCGCTCCGACGGGGGCAGCGCGGTGGATTCGTTGACAAACTTATGGATCTTGGACTGCCCGGGACGTGGCATGCACGGGTGGCATGCGGGTGTGGTGCCTGTCTGCGTGATCCGAGCGCGAGACCGGTGAATTCGGGGCGTTCGCTCTCGCTGCCAGTTCTCGCTGACCGTTTCTGATCGTTTGTTACGCGGGTTTGTTAGGGCGGTCGCTGTCCTTCTTGCCTCGGGCCCCACGGGTGCCCGTACCCATAGCGCTACTTAGTGACACGACGCGGGTGCGGAAGGTAGTACTGTCCGATTCCCGGTATTCGCCGGGACGGCAAAGACCCCGGCTGCTGGTTGGCGCCTGGCCGGGGTCTCTTGTCACTCGTTGACGTCAGCTCAAGATCTCGAAGGAGAGCCCTCGTGTCTTTTCGCGTCCGCCGTTCCCGTCTCCCCGTACGTGCATATGCACCTGCGGGAAAGCCGAGTCGCGAACGTATCATCCCTGTCCCGTACGCGGTTCAAACACCGCGATGGGATGCCACCGCTGTCACCGTGCGGGGAAGTCTCCTCGTCGTGACGGTTTCTCTGCCTCTTCTCGCGATCCCGGGCCTTCTCGCGCCCCAGGCGCTGCCTCTTCTGGCGCTGCTGCTGACCGCCTCTCACGGATCGTCCCTGGTACACCGCCGGGTCCGCCGCCGCTGAGCCGGCCGGGCCCGGGGACGGAGTGACAACTCCGTCCCCGGGCCCGGCCCCGCAGTCCGCATCCGCTGCCCTGCCGGGGCGGGCACAGATACCCGCCCCGGCCCCCCGAAAGAGGTCGCCCATGTCCGCGCGTTCGCACCCCCACCCCAGTCGGCCGTCGAGCTCCAACGTCTCGATCTCGGCCGGCCGGGCATCCCGCTGCACCGAGGCACTCCGCGACATCGCCGAGGACCTCGCGGTGGTCTCCGACGAATTGCTGCACAAGACGCACAGCGCGACCGCTCCGACCACGGAGCTGCTGTGGACCGTCGTCGAGCTCGACCGGCTTGTCCAGGAGGCCGTCTCCGCTCTCGTGGTGCGCCACCGGGCCCAGGGCGAACCGCTGAGCGATCTCGCCCCCTCGCTCCGGCTCACCGAGGACCGGCTGCGCAAGAAGTTCAAGCCCGCCACCGTCGACGAGAATCTCGCCTCCCGTACACGGCCCCGGTGCGCACCCACCGGCACCCACCGGCACGACGACGACGTGCCCTCCCCGAAGAACCTGCTGCGCGCACCCCGCCAGCGCCTGGCCTGCGCCCTGACCCTCATGCAGGCCCGGTCGGGCGTCTCCCAGCGTGAGCTCGCCGAGCGCCTGGAGGTCCACCCCTCCTACGTCTCGCGCATCCTCTCCGGGGAACGCGACGCCTCCTGGAAGCACGTGATGGCCATCGCCAAGTGCTGCGAGGGCAACAGCGACCTGTTCAAGCCGCTCTGGGAAGCGGCGGCAGGCGTACGCCCCACCGGAACCGAACCGGCCCGCTACCTGCGTACCTACCTCACCGCCCTGATGTACGCCGCCGGATCACCCGCCACCGAGACAATCCTCGCGTCCACGCAGAACACCATCTCCGAGGCTGACCTGAAGCAGGCCCTGGGGGGCCCGGGCGTCCCGGTGTGGCTGGTCATCAAGCAGCTCACCCACGCGCTGCAGGGAGTCCCGGAGATCACCCGCCCGCTCTGGCGCAGCGCCATCTCCAGCACCGAGTCATCGATCCCCGCGGAGGCGTTCGGATGACCACCGCCGCCAGGAGGAAGACCATGAAGTCCCCGCCCGCCGTGCTCACGAACGCCTTCTACGCCTTCTACGATCTCCACCGCCCCGCCTACGCCATGTTCGCGGCGGCCCGCCTGCCCGCCGAGGAAGCACAGATCGCGGTCTCCCACCTCTTCAGCCTCGTCGCCGACAACTGGACCACAGTCGTCACCGAACGCCACCCCTCGGCCTGGGCCTGGGAACGGCACACCAAGGTCATCGCGCGCCGGAGCGGCCGCACCACCACCGTCGTCGAGGACATCTCGCTTCTCCACCACCAGCTGCTGCTGAGCATCGATCAGATCGCGAGCCTGACCGGCACCGAGGCTGCCACCGTCGCCGCGCTCCTGGCCGCGGCGGACCGGGAGGCCGGCGACCGTACGGGCCGTGTCCGCCTCTGGACCTCCATGATCAAGCCCGTCACGTCGGCCGAAGCCCGGTGGCGCCACGCCTTCCGTCTCCGTACCACCGCCGTGTGACGCACCCGGCCTCGGCCTGCGCCGCAGTGCGGTGCGGTGCGGTGCGGGTCTCGTCGCCACAACCCAGCCCACGATTCGACAGCCCGCCGACCGACGTCGGTCGGCGGCGTCGAAAACCTGCTAGGGGTTCAGCCGAGATACGCGCCAAAGGGGCAATGAGTTGATCTTGATGTGACTCGACGCGTGGTCAGCGCAGTGATGCCGCAGTAAATGCGTACACCTCGCCCCGGCGGCCGGAACGGTCCGCCGCAGGTCGGGACGGTCACAGCCGGGGCTCCGTGGCAGTAAATCCGATATCTACTGCCACGGTTCGGCCTTCAAGATCGTTCCGTTGCCCGTTTGCCGCATATCTCGGCTGTACCTTCAACCGACCGTCGGCGCCCCCGGCACCACGAGGCCGGCGGGCAGCTGTGTCTTCTCGTTGCGGCGTGCCACCGCCACCTGCTCGCCCGTCAGGCCCCTTGCACCGCGCAAGTCCGTCCCGTGCAGCTGGCGTCGGTGAGGTCCGCCCTGTAGAGGAGGGCGCCGGAGAGGTCCGCCCCGCCCAGGTTGGCGCCGGTGAGGTCCGCATGCTCGAAGTCGGCGAAGCCTAGGAACAGTCCGGCGAGGTCGAGGTGTTCGCCCGGGTCGACGTGGATGCGGGATGCACGGCGGGTGAGCGCGGTGAGAGCCCTCTTGGTGTCTGCCGACAGCTTCGGGGAGTAAACAGCCGGAGCTGGAGTCGGGATCGGCCGTGCGAAGTACCGCAGGACGCGGGCCGTTCTCGTGGTTGCGGGCGCGCCATCCGGCTTCGGCTGGTCCGGCCCATAGCGGCTGGGTACTTCGTGGCGGATGAAATGGCCCAGGATCTGGGCGGCGTCGGTGGCCTGTTCGGGGGAGTCTTGGACGATCTGCTCCAGCGCGAGGATGCCTCCGATCCGCACGTAGGTCTTCTCGGAGTCGAGCCGCTCCAGGGCCTTGGTGAAGCGTTCGGTGACCTGGCCCCGGTGGGACAGCCGGTAGCCGCGTGCGGTGTAGAACAGCGCGATCCCGGCGCCCAGGGCGGCGATGCAGGCCACCAGCGCGGTCCGCAGCCCGGTGACCAGCGCCGCCGATCCGGTCCCGTCACCGACCTTCTTGGTGTCGATGTGGGGGTCCAGGACGTACGGGCCTTTCCACACCAGCCACGGCAGGCCGGCTAACAGCACCGCGGCGGCCACCACGACCAGGACGACCGTGCCGTAGCGCTGTGCCGTGCGGGCGCGGCGGGCCCGTGCGCGCCGTCGTTCCAGGGAGTCCTTCATGCCGACCTACATGCCGTTCGCAGGTTCGGCGGTTGCACCAGGTCCGCATGCGGGGCCTATCCGGGTTCACGTGCGCGCCCGGCAGGGGCCGTGCGGCCCTTCGCTCTGACCACGCGTCGAGCCACATCAAGATCAACTCATTGCCCCTTTGGCGCGTATCTCGGCTGAACCCCTGCTACCACCTGACGCGGCCCGTGGCGGCCGGGCTGCGGCGCTCGGGAATTCGGCAGCCCAGCCGCCCCGTGTAGGAACATGCTCCGCCGGCTGGGGGAGCGGCGGCCGGAGCCCGGTGCGTCAGCTCGCGTCCACAAATCGAACAGACGTACCATTGGGGAGTGCCCAAGCGTGAGACCGTCTTCGATTTCCCGAGCGATCTCCTCGATGCCCAGGTCGCCCTTCACCGCGCCCGCCACGCCTCCGAGGAGTACGCCCGCACCCTCCCCTGGTCCGCCGAACCCATGACCGGCTGGGAAGCCGACAAGCAATTGCACTCCTCGTACCGGTCCAGCAAGCCCGACAGCCCCGGCTACACCGACGACCAGCGGACCGAGGTGGCCCGTCTGCGCGCGGAGGTGCTGCGCCTGTCCGCCCTGGTGTCCACGCACCCGTTCTGGGACACGGTCGAGAACGGCAAGGTGGTGGAGGCCAGGATGCGGCTGAAGCACGCCCACGAGTCGGCCGCCGAGGCGTAGCCGTGCCCGCCGATGACGCTCCGGAGGGCCAGCCGCCCGAGGGGCCGTCGCCCTTGGAGAAAAACCGGGCATTGGAGGAGTGGCTCCGCTGGCAGCTCGGGCAGGTTCAAAAACGCATCCGGGACCTGGAGGAGCAGGAGCGTGCCGCCCAGCGGTGGAAGATCCAGCAGAAGACGCCGACCTCCCCGGCACTGCTGCACCGCGGGGACTGCGGGCTGTACCAGGCCAAGATCGGTTACATCGACCGGGAACAGGCGCTGGTCGCGGTGACGATGCCGGACATCCAGTCGTGTGAGGCGTGCCGGCCGGACATCGGGCTCGGCCAGGGGTAGGTGCGGCCGTCCGGCGGGCGCCGCCGCGCGGCGGCAGAGTCATCCAACTGGCTCCAGCTCAAGACCGCAGCCGGGACGAGCACCGAGGCCATATCGGCCTTAGTCGCCGCCGAGGTGCTCGGAATCCTATTGCCCTGGCGCCCGCAGGGCGGGCACGCTTCCGGCATGCGATTCCCCGCCGAAGCCCGCCGCGACGTCCACGTCCGCTACACCCGGCCCAGCTGCATGGGCGGCTTCGCGGTGTTCACCGTGGACTTCGAGCCGCTCCCGTACGGACAGCGCGGCTTCGAATTCATCAACCCGCTCAGCCCCGACGACATCGACGCCGAGTGCGCGCAGGCGGTGAGCGACGGCATACTGCTGTGGCTGATCGGAGCAGGACCGCAGAACGTCAACTTCGACCGCCCACCCCTCCCCGCTGCGGAGGAACTCGCTGCGGGAGTACCCGTCCGCCAGGACGCCGGACCTGGTCTCATCGCCCTGCGCGCGGTGCTCCTGCACTCACGTCTGAACCCCATCGACTCCCTGCCCTGGACCCATGCGCGCGCCGGGTGGCGAGCCGCAGACAAGACCTGGCTGGGCACGGAGGCGACCGGTGACCCGATGGACCTCGCACCGTAGCCCGCGGACTGCACACCCCGTCATCGTCCGGACCTCTGCGTGACGCGGACTCGGAGCACGCAGTGGTCGGGCCGTCCGGTCGACGTGCGAAGGGCGTCCGGATGGGCTCCGCGTTCCACCCTGCGCCCTCCCGCCCGCAGGAGTATGTGCGGCGACATGCCGGACGTCCCGGCCCTGAACTTGAATGGGGCGCGGTGGTCACGGAGGGCGCTCGCCGTGGGTGGGGCCTCGTGGGGCTGCCTTGAGTTTCAGCTCCGACCGGGCGCATCGTCCGTCATCCAGAACTCCGCCATTGGACGCCGGGCTGTTCCTGCGGGGAATCCCGGGAGCTCGCGATGACTCGCGGCGCGAGACGGCACGGACGAGCTGCCGGGCGGGAACGCCCCGGGCCGTTGCCCGTACTTGTGATCCTCACGCTGGGTCGTTCAACCCGCATCTTCACCGGCCCACCATCTCCGGCGTTCCGTAGGTGCTGCGAACCTGTCCGGGGCCCTGGAAGATTCAGGCCCCGGACAGCAGCCGTGGAGATCGTCACCTCCGGCGAGAAGCGGGGGCGTCACCGGTGGAGCCGCCCGCCTCCCCCTCGTCCGTGCCCCCTGCTTCAGCCGACAGGATGGCGAGGTTGTTCATCGCGCCGGGGTGCCCAGCGTCGGCGGCCTGGCGGTAGGCGGTCTCCGCCTCGTTCAGCCGCCCCACACTGGCCAGCAGTTTGCAGAGGTTGTTCATCGCGTTGATGTGTCCGGCGTCGGCGGCCCGGCGGAGAAGGCGCTCGGCCTCGTTCGGACGCCCCGCCCTGGCCAGCAAGAATCCGAGGTTGTTCATCGCGCTGGTGTGTCCGGCGTCAGCGGCCTGGCGGTAGACAGCGACGGCCTCGGGCAGGCGGCCTGTTCCGGCCAGCAGGTTGCCGAGGTTGTTCAGCGATTCGGTGTGTCCGGCGTCGGCGGCTCGACGGTAGGCGGCTTCCGCCTCGTCCGGCCGACCCGCACGGACCAGCAGGTTCCCGAGGTTGTGCATCGCGCCGGTGTGTCCGGCGTCGGCGGCCTGGCGGTAGGTGGCTTCCGCCTCGTCCGTGCGACCGGCATTGGCCAGCAAGTTCCCGAGGTTGTTCATCGCGCTGGTGTGTCCGGCGTCGGCGGCCTGGCGGTAGGCGGCTTCCGCCTCGTCCGGACGCCCCTCGTCCTCCAGCAAGATGCCGAGGTGGGCCCGTGCGTCAGCGAACCCGGAGTCAACGGCCTGACGGTAGGCGGCTTCGGCCTCGTCCGGCCGCCCCCTACGGGCCAGCAGGTTGCCAAGGTTGTTCATCGCATTGACGTTTCTGAAGTCAATGGCCTGGCGGTAGGCGGCTTCCGCCTCGTCCGGACGTCCCGCATCGGCCAGCAGAACTCCGAGGTTGTTCATCGCGTCGAGGTGCCCGGCGTCGGCGGCCCGGCGGAAAAGGCACTCGGCCTCGTCCTGACGACCTGCGGTGTCCATCAAGAATGCGAGGTTGTTCATCGCGTCCGTGTGTCCGGCTTCAGCGGCCCGGCGGTAGACAGCCTCCGCTTCGTCCGAGCGGGCTGTGTCGCCCAGCAGGACGCCGAGGTTGAACATCGCGCTGGTGTGTCCGGCGTCGGCGGCTTGGCGGTAGGCGGCCTCCGCCTCGTCCGAGCGGGCTGTGTCGCCCAGCAAGACGGCAAGGTTGAACACGGCGTCGCTGTCTCCAGCAGTAGCGGCCCGGCGTTGGAAGCGTTCGGCCTCCTCGAACCGGCCCACGGCGGCCAGGAGGACGGCGAGGTTGTTCATCACGTCGGCCCGGCCGGCCTCAGCAGCCGGGCGGTAGAACTTCTCGGCGAAGACCGGGGCGACACGATGGGCATGGAATCCCATAATCGCCAGCTCGTCTGTGTCTGCGGTGTGCTGGAAGGCCGCGTGCCAGGTCGTGTCGAGGACGGGGGTGTCGGTGTGGTCGGCGAGGTAGTCGAAGACGTTCCAGGCGCTCGGGTCCTGCGTGGGCACAAGCATGCTCGTGACGCCGTGACGACGCCGGGTTGCCCATTCAAGGGCGGTGCCGAGCGATTCGGGGCGCAGGAGAGGCCCGCCGGCTATCGCGAGGTAGGGCTCGTGAACGTCGGCGAGAAGGTCGAGTGGATACGGGGGGCGCAGGCCGGTGCGGGAGAGGTCGACGGCTGCCGCGATGAGGGCGGCCGCGCGGGGGTGCCCGCCGGGGCGGGCTGCGCGGTGCCACTCCTGGAACAGTGCGGGGCCTGCGGCGAGGTACTCGGCAATCCCGTAGGGCCCGTGATGGGCCAGGGCGTCAGCGATCCGGTCGTCCTCCGCCTTGCCCGCCCGTTCCAGTTCACCGGTACTCCAGACCCGGGCGAGTTCCACGGTCTCCAGCTGTCGCAGCACCCTCGCGCCAACGGTCGCCGCCCTGGCGTGCTCCGTACCCGCCGCGGGGGCGCTTTCCGGGGCGGCGAAGATCTCGAACTGCTGGTGGCGCATCGTGGCCAGCACAGGGATGCGTAGGCGGACGAGTTCGGCGAGCAGCCCGGGCTCCAGCCCTTCGGGCCCGAGGTAGGACTCCAGGTCGTCGAGCCACACGACGCAGCGGGTTCTGGTGCGGTCGATCACCTCTACAGCGGCCATCAGATCCGCGCCCCCGGCGGGGGCCACTACCCGGTACTCCGGCAGCTCCGCACGGAGTGCCTCGAAGCAGGCCCGCGTCTTGCCCGCGGTGGAGTCCCCGACCACCAGGACCAGACCGCCCTCGTCCGCGGCCCGCGTGAGACGGGTACGAATCAGCGGGTCCTGGTCCCGGGGAACGTAAGGGGGTACAGCGTTGCCCGAGTCGTCGGGGCGCGCCCGGTGAGCACCCGCCGCCAGCGCATCCCACTCCCCGGCCAGCGCCCACCGGAGAGGATCCTGGAGATACGCGGGAACCCGCCGGCCCCCGGTGGTGAAGGTGATGGGCCCGGAGATCTCCCGCGCCATGACCACGGCATCCTGACGGCCGCCGAAAATGCTGTTACTCGTCCCCGGCGCTTCCCACTCGACACCCACCCCGTGCCCTCCCCCAACTCCGCCCGCCACGTCCAGGCCCGGACCACATCCTCCACGATCCGGCCAGGGGACACGGGCGGGCAGCGGAACACCGCCCCTCCACAGTGCTGCACCGACCGCCAGAAGACGCCGGATCGCCCAGCACCCCCGACGAAGCAACGAGTTGTCCAGCGAAGGAATCGGGCGGCCTTTCGCCCTTGCCTCGTTTATCGCAGCCTTCTCCTGTCGTCGAAACGGGCTGCCGTCTCCTCCTCAGAAACGCTGGCGGGTTCTCCGGTGATGACGCGGAGGGTCGGCTCGTGGAGTGGCTGCCATCCCATGATTCGGACCAGGCGGGCCGTGGCCGCCAGCCGTCGAGGTGCATGGGCCTGGTGGTGCCGTAGGTGTGGCGGCGCAGGTCCGCGGTCCGGTGCCAGAGTTCCCGGACCTGGGGGTCCTCGCAGACCCGGTCGACGATCGTCCGCAGCGCACTGTTGGCCAGCGCTCCCTGGCGCAGCTGCGCGAGCAGGGGCGGCGCCCAGTGCTCCTCCCACTGGGCGCACTGGTCGCGCCCCGGCCCGGGCAGAAGCAAGTCCACCATCACGTTCGCGCCGGGCCGGGTGGTCCAGGGGCACGCCCGTGCGGCCCGGCGGTTGTACGCGAGGATCCCGAAGCCCGGCCCCTCCAGCAGCGCGGGGAACGGCAGCCTACCGATGTCGCGAAGGTCGTCGGGGACGTCGGGGGTGATGGGGGAGAGCAGGGGAGGGCGGGGCGCCCGGCCCACCGGGTGGAGGAGGAACTGAGCAACGGGACCCGACGGTGACTCCAGAGTCAGGGCATCTTCGATGAGGTCGTAGACAGCGTCGAACCGTTCGAACTCCTCAGCCTCCGCAGCCTTAGGATCACAGCATGCCCTTCCAATCCGCGCTGCTGGACCGTTTGGAGCGCGCCGTCCGGCGTTACGGCGCCGGCACGCCGACGGACCGAGGGGAACTCGCGTCCGCGGTTTCCCCTCTTGGGGTCGGCCTCGACCCGGATTACGCCGAGTTCGTCGAGCGTTTCGGGGGTTGCTATGTCGGCGTCCCCGTGTACGGGCTGCGGAACTCGGATCTGCTGGAGCACGTGAGCGTCGTAGACCTCACCCTGCGCTTCCGCCGCGACGGATGGCCCGGCACCGACCGGGGACTCGTCGTGTCCTTCGACCCAGCAGGCAACCCCCTCGTGCTCACTCCCGGTGGCCCCGTGACGAGCTACGACCACGACGTGGGGCGTGCGTACGAGCTCGCCCAGGGGTTCGCGGCGCTGCTCGACCAGCACACCGAGGACTGATACGGGCCTCCGCCTGCGGGCCCGGGCCGCGCCGGACGACACGGGCCGGGGGAGTGGGGAGACAGCCTTCGGGGCACTCCGGAACCTCCCCCAGTTCGGCAAATCTTAATGATCGCGCCTGCGGCAAAACCCACACACAAACCCTCCTCCGCCTCACCGGTCAACGCATCAGTGTCCTCTTCGCCATGCTCCGGGACGGCACCTTCTACGAGTCTCGAACCCCCACCGTCCCCCTCGCCGCATAACTATCCCAAACAGCCTCATACCCGGCGCCACAGCCTTGACGAACGACATAGAGCCCCCCATTACCTTCTTGGTGGCCCCGCAATGGGGCGCCCGGCCTCCGGAGTTGGCATGACTTTCTCCCCCTGTCGAATGCATGGCCTGGGGGGTGGTGTCACCGGCTCCGGAGGCATCGACAGACCGCTGATTAGGGGCATGACCACCGGCTTCCTCGCAGGTCGGGAGGCTCTTCGTAATGTGGATGTGGCGATCGGTGCCGTGGGACGGCCGGGTGGGAACGACCGGAGGACGCACGTGATCGACGTCAGCGACATCGGCACCTTCCTCGGCCTGGACGTCGGCAAGGGCGAACATCACGCCACCGCCGTCACCCCGGCCGGGAAGAAGGCATTCGACAAGCGGCTGCCCAACAGCGAACCCAAGCTCCGCGAGGTGTTCGGGAAACTGCAGGCCAAGCACGGAACCGTGCTCGTGGTGGTCGACCAGCCCGCCTCCATCGGAGCCCTGCCTTTGGCGGTCGCCCGGGACATGGGCTGCCCAGTCGCCTATCTGCCCGGCCTGACGATGCGGCGGATCGCCGATCTCTATCCAGGCGAGGCGAAGACCGATGCCCGCGACGCCTTCGTCATCGCGGACGCAGCCCGCGTCATGCCTCACACGCTCCGCTCCGTCGACCTCGAAGACGAGACCATCGCCGAGCTGGAGATGATCGTCGGATTCGACGACGACCTGGCCGGCGAAGCCACCCGCGTCAGCAACCGCCTGCGCGGCCTGCTGACACAGATCCACCCGCACCTGGAACGAGTCCTCGGCCCACGGGTCCAGCACCCGGCCGTGCTCACGGTGCTGGAGCGGTTCGGCTCGCCGGCCCAGATCCGTAAGGCCGGACGCCGACGGCTCGTGACCTTGATGCGTCCGAAAGCCCCGCGAATGGCCGAGCGGCTGGTTGAGGACATCTTCACCGCCCTGGACGAACAGACTGTCGTCGTCCCAGGCACGGACGCGGCCGCACTGATCGTCCCGAGCCTGGCCGGCTCGCTGACCGCAGTGCTTGACCAGCGGAAACTGCTGGCCGGACGGATCGAGGAACTGCTGGAGGCCCACCCTCTTTCGAAGGTCCTGACCTCGATGCCGGGGATCGGTGTCAGGACCGGAGCCAGGATCCTCATCGACGTCGGCGACGGCAGCAGCTTCCCAACTGCCGCCCACCTCGCCGCCTACGCCGGCCTCGCCCCAGCGACCCGCAGTTCGGGCTCGTCCATCCGCGGCGAGCAACCGTCCCGGCGGGGAAACAAGCAGCTCAAACGGGCCTTCTTCCTATCGGCTTTCGCGGCCCTGGCCGACCCGGCCTCCCGGACCTACTACGACAAGAAGATCAGCCAGGGCAAGCACCACACCCAAGCCCTCCTCTGCCTCGCGAGACGACGAGCCGACGTGCTCTTCGCGATGCTCCGCGACGGCACGTTCTACGAACCCCAACCCGCCCCATCAGCTTGACCAAACTCATAGGGGCACCCCCCCCGCACTCGGCGACCAGGCATACGCCGCGCACCTGGGAAAGCAGGTCCGGCGGCTCCTTCTCGGCGTCTGGCAACCGGGACCTGGCGGTCCGTCACCAGCATGATGGGTTGCTTCCACCAGCTCCAAGGAGCCTAAAATATGGACTTTCTGGCCAAAATTTCTTCAAAGTATACATTTTCAGACATTGGATCACATTTTTTAATGTGAAGTATTTTTTTGGACATAGGTTGATGAAGCGCTAGTTGAGGAACATCCTCGACTGCGCACACCGAAAGGCGTACATCATGCGTGTTACGCGCAGCACCTTCGTCCCCCGGACCCTCCTGATCTCCGCGGTCGCCGTTCTCGGCCTCGCCGCGACCCCCGCTCTCGCTTCCGCGCCCGCCCATACCGAAGCGGGCAGCGCCCGAACCCAGGCCAATCTCAGCATCCTCGGCCTGCCGGGCCTCAACGGCACCAACGGCGTCGGAACCAACGGCGGCGTCGGTGGCCTCGGCGGCCCCGGTGGCGCTGCCGGGGCCAACGGCAACGGAGGCAACGGAGGCGCCGGCGGCAACGGCGACGGCAGCGCGAGCATCGGTGGCGCCGGGGGCGCGGGCGGCGCGGGCGGCGCCAACGGCAACGGCGGAGGCGGAGGCGCGGGCGGCGCCGCCGCTCTCGGCGGCAAGGGCGGCAAGGGCGGCGTCGGCGGGGCCGGTAACGCCGGTGCTGGCATCCTCGGCGGCAACGGCGGCAAGGGCGGCGCCTCCACGGTCGGCGGCGGCTTCGCTGGCGGGGCCGGTGGGGCCGGCGGGGCAGCGAGTTCGGTGTGTCCGGGCAAGCCCGGTGGGAACGGCACTGCGGCCACGACCACGGCGAACGGCACCGCTGGTGTCACCGGCGCCGCAGGGAACACCACTCTCCCCTGCTGAGCACGCCACCGGGCGAGGCCTCAAGCCCGTGTCCCGGCCCTCTCACGAGGCGAAAGACGGAGGGGCATGAGCTTCCCGGGAAACGCGTCCGACGGAACGTGGCGCCAGATGATCACCGCTCACCGACAGACGGTGAGCGCAGGCGAATAAGCGCTCGGCCGGATTTCCCGGCCGAGCGCTTCCTTGTCCGCGGGCTCTGTCCGTGTCCTCCCCGTACGGCCTACGTACGCGGACTCTGCCCTCACCACCCGGCTCCGTGACGCCCACAGCGGCCTGCAGACCCTCGATATGCCGACCATGCGCGCCTGGTCCGCCAAGCAGTCCGCGATGTCCGCTCCGCGCCGATCCCGCCGCCCGCCGGTCCGCCGACGGAGATCCCGCGCTCGCCGAACTGCGACGCGTCGTCAACGACCTCGCCACCACCCACCAGCTCGGGGAGCTGATGCTCAAAGCCGCCCCGGCCTACCTCTCCGACACCGCGGCCGCCAACATCCTGGCCCCGCTGTGCGACCAGATCGGCTAAGCCCTCGCCAAACGGCCTCGCCGCCCGCCGCTACGCCCTGTCCGGCGACCGCCGTGCCTCGTCCGGCCGTCCTCTGACGTCGCAGTCTCCTCACCGTCGTCCTGCTCATGGCCTTCGGCCTGGCCCAGGACACCCCGAAGCAGACCGCGACCGGCACCGTCCCTGGCCGGCGGGGGCAAGGTCACCTTCGAGATCGACAAGGACGACCCCCAGAACCCCGCCGGGGACCGCTTCACCGGGGAGCGCTTCGAGAAGGCCCTGAACGTCACCCTCAACTCGGTGGTGCTCCGCTCCTCCGGCAGGACCTGACCACCGCCGGCACCTACATCGAGATGACCTCGCGCCTGACCGAACCCGTCCTGCTGGGCCTGGCCGCCCTCGCCGTCCGCAACCGCGTCAAACGCTGACCGATCCGCCAGCCTGGCCGAGCGAAGCCCTGCGAAGGGGGCGGCTGTTGCTCAACCGGTGAAGAGGTGGTCGGGTGGGTGGGTGATGGCGGCGGGTTCTCCGGTGATGATGCGGGGGCTCGGCTCGTGGAGTGGCTGCCATCCCATGATCCGGACCCAGGCCGGTCGCGGCCGCCAGCCGTCAAGGTGCATGGGCCGCGTGGTGCCGTAGGTGTGGCGGCGCAGGTCCGCGGTCCGGTGCCAGAGTTCCCGGACCTGGGGGTCCTCGCAGACCCGGTCGACGATCGCCCGCAGCGCACTGTTGGCCAGCGCTCCCTGGCGCAGCTGCGCGAGCAGGGGCGGCGCCCAGTGCTCCTCCCACTGGGCGCACTGCTCGCGCCCCGGCCCGGGCAGAAGCAAGTCCACCATCACGTTCGCGCCGGGCCGGGCGGTCAAAGTACCTGGCCCAGCACCCGGGCCGCGTCTTCACGCGCGCGCAGCTCCTCCAGGAGATCTGGGGCTACGACTACTTCGGTGGTACCCGGACGGTCGACGTGCACGTACGGCGGCTGCGCGCGAAGCTCGGATCCGAACACGAGTCGATGGTCGGCACTGTACGCATTGCGCCGGACCGTGTCGCCCCCGTCGTCCCGTCGGGTGCCGACGGGACGACGGGCCTTCTCCTACTCGGTAGGGGTTTCGTGCCGGAGACGGTGACGCCTGCCCGGCGGAAGGTTCCCAGGTCGACGCGTCGTCTCAGGGGCTACACCGACTGAGTAGTCCAGCAGGACGCGGGCGCGGAATCCCGCGTCGTATTGACCACAGCCGAGGGCTGGTTGAAGGCGTGTTCGGCGCGGATTCGGATTCTGTCTGCGCACAGCGTGAGGTCAACCGTTCTGGCACGGCTCGAATGTATTCGGTCAATTGTCCGGGCGGTTCGAGTAATCAGCTGTCCGTAGGTGCAAATTTGCGATAGGTGTGGGCATCCGCGCGTTGGTTTCCGATACCGGCGTTCCTCAGGGGGTTGTTCATGCCGAAGATGGTTGACTACCGCGCATGGCGCGGACGTGTTTGGGCCGCGTTAGTGACCGCGGCTCTGTTGTCTGCCGGCTTGCCGTCTGCGGCAGCCGATTCTGGCAGCGTTGAAGTGATCTCCTCCACGCTTCCCGCGGGTATACCGATCCCGTCGCTCGATGCGCTGCAGGCTCAGGGCAGCGGGTGGAAGACCGGGCTGCCGGTCCGGGAGACGGCGGCGGGCAAGCTGCCTCATGAGGCCATCGCCCCCGCCCGTTCCGGTCTGCCGAAGGCGTCCACGCCGTCGTTCCAATCGGACGAGATAGCCGGCAGGGTGCCGTTCGCGGCAACCTATCCGGAACCGCCCCGGACGATGACGAAGGACGAATGCAAGACGGGACTCCAGGGCGGTCGCCTCTTCGCGGTCAAGTCCCGGTACGCGATGTGCACGGGAACCCAGTTCATACAGACCTGGATGCAGCGTGGCCGGCCTGTGGGCCAGAGCTCGTTCACGCTGTGGGTGATCAACACGGTTCCGAAGAAGAACGACCGCACGATTCAGATTCAGTACTTGTTCACGGACTTCGCGAAGTCCGGTACCACCCGGACGAGCGGCCTGAAGGTCGACACCGACGGCGACGTGACGACGTGGCCGAAGCAAGCAGCGAGGAAGTACGGCGGGCAGGTACCACCCACACTGACCTTCGACGCGCTGAAGGCCAAGCCCGAGTACATCCACACGATGCTGGTCGAGCCCGGACAGGGCACCGGCACGGATGACGTGGTGCAGATGGCTTACGAACCCTTCGTGAAGCTCACCTTCCCCTCGCCGTACGCCTCGCCCAACACCGGGCGTGTCAGCGTTGGTTTCCTCGCCGGCCGCTGGGACACCGCCTCCTACCTCTTCAACAAGACCGGCGGCGGAAACCCCAAGAAGAAGGGCGGTGCAGCCCTGCCAGTCGTACCGACCCTGCCCTACAGCTCCAAGACTGGGGCCTCCGAGCGCGCAGTGGCCCAGCACCTGCGGGACGCCCACACCAAACCCGGCAGCACCAAGCCGGTAAATGCCCGCAAGGCGGTACCGGGGTTCGACCTGAAGCACACACTGCACCGGCTCCAGAACGACGGCGACCGCGTGAAGGCCAATCGCCGCGCGGCCATTGCCACCTGCGTCACGCACTGGGGGGCCGACTACGCCACGAGCGTCCCAGGAGTCTCGCGGGAATGCGACGAGTATCCCTTCGCCAGCACGTACGAAGGCGCAGCTCAAAGCAAGTACGAACCGACGAAACCGAAGGACAACTTCTCCGCCAGGCCTCTGCCCAAGGCTGACAACGGAGCCGGCGGGAGCATCCTGAAGATATTCATGGACCGGAACCGCATTCTGGACGGGTTCAGCAGCGGGGATGACGTCGACGCCTACATCGTCTCGATCTCCTGACGCGCCCTGTGGGCAGGGCCCGATGCTCTGCCCACAGGCTCTCAGGCGCTGGCCGGCCAGAACTGCACCAGGTACCGCTCCACCCCGACGGGCACGTCCACCACCGCAAGCCGGGCAACCTCGGCCCGGCCCGAACAAGAGGCGCGGACCTTCCACAGCGTGTCGGGCCGCCCGAGCTCCACCCGGCCTTCGCCGACCCCGGACATCGTCTCAACCGACAGATTCCCAGTAGTAGAAAAGATCTCTGCTTCGCCCTGAGCTTCCCAGCGAACGTCGCCGGTCACGGGCGGTTCGCTGCTCCACACCTCGGCTGTCAGAGCTGCCTCGTGGGTGTGCCCAGCGCTCTCGAAGTCGAGACGCTTGTCGTAAGAGGTCAGGAAATCTGCCCCTGGCACCTCTGCCCGCTCCTCGGGGAAGGGAGCGGGGACCTCCATGTCGTCCTCTTCCTGAAGGGCGAACGCGTGGAACTCCACGGACACCCGAACTTCTGCGCGCGTCACCAATTCGGCCACAGAGAACTCCTGTATCTCCCGCTGCCGTCGCAGAAACCCTATCCGGTAGCTCGGCCGCGCCGCTGGCTCTGCCGCATAACGGTGCACACAGTCCGGAAGGGAAGGGCCAGGGGATGAGCCACTGGCTGGCGGTGTCCGGCTCACCTCCTCTCGCGCAGAGAGCACGACATGATCGACAGGACTCTGCGCGCGGCGAAGTCGCGCCGGGTACATGATCGACGAGGCGGCGGCCGGCTCCTCACCGTCACCCGAGGTGGTCTCCTTCACATATCGGCAGACCTCCGGGGACGGCCTCCTTGGCGTCGAAGGATTGGCCTCAGCGAACCGCCGGCCACTGCACGCTTCGCCTCGCCCTGTGCCTCACTCCGGCTCTGTGGCCCTCCCGTGCGGTCTCCGGCCGCACCGCAGGCTGACCGAAGGCGAGAGCTTTCGGTGGTGGAGGTGCAGCGGGTCACGCTCCGTGTCCACCGCTGCCGTGCCCACCGCTCCGGTCGTCGTCCTCGAATCGGGCGGGCCCACCCAAGTTGCCGTACCCCTTCATCTGGTGGGGTGAGAGCCGCTCGCCCTCTCCTCCGAAGTCGTCGGCGGCGCGGGGCTCGCCAGGCGTATGGGAGGGCGTCGATGGGCGGTGCCGTCGTTCGTCCGGGCGCGGCGGCCGGCTCCTTCCCTTTCGGGTCCGCCAGACAACGGTGCCGATCAACAGGGCCACCACGAAGAGTCCAACGATGAACGGAACGGTTCCGCCGGCCCACACCGGGGCGGCCAGATGCGGCCCCGGGTCGGAGGCACGTTCGAGCAGTGTGGTCATGGCGAGTTACCCGTTTCCTCTCGGCAGCGTGGTCGTGCGTGTCGCGCTCCAGAGCGGGTTCCCGCTGCTCCCCGCGGAAATCATGCGCATCAGCTGCGAGAAGGCCGGGCCCGCTCGGGCCCCGCTGCGGGTTGCGCTACCGCTGAGCGTGCTGTTCACGGGCGACAGCCGCAGCGCACAGTCCGCCCCACACTGCGGCAAATCCTGCGACCTTCAGGCGCCGGGACCGGCCGGTGAGCACCGCTCCGAACAGAGAGGCGTCGGACAGGTCGGCGGCAACACGGCAGGCGGTCGCAGCCCGCAGCACCCCGATATCGGGGGCGAGGGCCATGGCTGTGCCGATGGCGGCATCGCGTGCTCCCACCGCCCGGATCAGCAGAGCGGTCGAGCGTGGCACTGTGCCGTCCGCTGGCACCAGTCCGCACGGCTTGGCCAGCCACACGGACGGATCATGATCGCGACGCTGTAGGCCGCGGTTGCAGCGCCCAGCATCCTTGGCATCGCTCCAGGCATCTTTACGCCCCTTCCCTCGTCTCCCTGCCGGGTACCCAGGGCCGCAGACCCACACATCCGCCTCGCAACGTCCGCGGGCAAAGCTCACGGACGGTAAACAGGGCAGCTTAAGCCGCTGAAGCCCAGAAGGGGCGTCCTCGGCACCCCCGTGTGCGAGGTCGGCCCAGCACTCGGTGGCATAGCGGATGAAGTCGAGGAAGCCGGTGCCGAGCGTCATGTGCTTGAGGTGAGCGGCGGCTGCACCGGGCCGGGTACCGAACTCCTGAAGCATTGTGACTGAGCACGACAGTTGGCCCTGATGGACAACTAGGGCGTACCAAAGCGGACACGGGTGATCTTGGTCGAGGACCCGTCTACCAGGAGCTTCGTCGTTCCGTACAGCCCGCACCGACCAACACCGCAGCCGCACGGTCAGGTTGAAAAGGGCTCACGCAATGGGGGGCGTCACGGCCCCCCGTCGGGTTGCCGGACAAGGAAGTGCTCTCCGCGCAGGGTGGCTTCCCAGCCGGGGGGCAGGGCCGCCCACCCGGCGTAGTCCGAGGTTTCCACCCAGCCGAGTGCGCGGGCGCGGGTAAGGACGGCGTTGCTGTCAGACACGTCGCCGCTGTCGTCCATGAGCGCGATCGTGAGCCGGTGGGTGTAGATGACGGCGGGGGAGCGGGGACCGGGCAGCCAGGCGTGGGCCTAAGGGCTCGCAGAGAATCAAGGTGTTGCTTCCCACGGTTCAACTCGTTGGTGTGGTATGCGCATATCTGGCGAGGTCCGTGATCAACTCGGCTT